>NZ_JBEYXK010000003.1:0-40783 GCF_040645035.1 Streptomyces sp. NPDC046876
CAGGACCGGGAACTCACCGCGGGCACCAACGCGGCAGCCCTGACCGGGCTCATCCAATCCGTCTGGCACGGATTGTCAGTGCGGTCCAACGTCGATACGGCTCGCGAGGAACTGCTCGCGACGGCACAACTTGCTCACCAGCTGATCTGCCAACAGCTCGCGTCACCAACGTCATGACCCGCAACAACTAGTTGTCCCATGGTGTCCGAGCTGGGATGCCAGGGCCGAATAAGCCAGCAGGATCGGTGACAGAGTTCATACCGGCACCCCGGCTGCGGTGAAGCGCACCGGGGGCAGGTCGTGGCGGGATCGACGGTCCAGCCACCGCCCCGCCCCAGGGTCGTGCGTACCGGCACGCCGGAGTCCATGAGCGCCTGGCGGTGGCGCTGCACCGTCCGCGTACTGCCCTCGAAGCGGGCGGCGAGCGGTGGCTATCGCAGCAGCCATGCTCGAGCTCCGGCCGACCGGTTCCATCAGCTGGAGAATCCAGCGCTGTGCCGCCTCGGTGTTCGCTGCGGCGGGTGACTGGAAGCGCCTGGGCGGGAGCGCCTGCGGATTGCGCTCATGAACGCCGGGGCGATCGAGGTACGGTGACACCGGTCCGACACGGAAGGAGTCGTAGCCGGATCGGTGCACTGGGCTACTGCTTCTGGGCCGCGACGGCGATCTCGGCAGAGGTGGCGGTCGGGCGCTTGCCAGCCTGGATCTGCTGCAGACGCTTCAGGACTGTGGCGGCCATGTCGCGAGCCGCGGTGGCATCCTCGCCGGCGTCCGCGACCTTGACCTCGATGTTGACCGTGCCCGAACGGGTGTAGGCGTACACGCTGCCTGTCTTGTGGACGAGGAATGAGCTCTCCTCCCCCACAGTCGTCGGCTTCGCCTGCACCGGTGTGAGGCCGTCGCGCTTGGCCCAAGCGATGTAGGCGGCCTTCGCGCTCTCAGGCGTGTCGAACTGGCAGACAGCCAGGTCCATCATGCGTGTGCGGGAGGAGCCGTTGTAGAAGAAGTTGGCGTCGCCAGCGCGGGCCCAGCCCTTCGGCGAGCCGCCTTCGGTGTGGGTGCAGTCGTCCGCGGTGCCAGGCCGATCCTTGCTGAGGCTTCCGGGGTCGTAGCCGGCAGGTGCCTCACCGCGGTCCGGGATGGCCTGCGTAATCTCGCCCTGGCTGAATTGCTTCGATATGGGCTTCTCGCTCTCCTCGGGCGCACTCCAGCACAATCCGCGACCGCTGAGCCAGAGCCTGCGCCGTCGTCCGGCGCCGTAACCAGCCCTCCAGCACAGCCCGCTGGGCATCAGTGACCGACAACGGCGGAATCTTCGGACCCGGACGACTCATGCCCGACTACGACGAATCTCCGACTCAGGTCACCAGGGCCTGTCCGGCGGATCATTCGCGGAGCCAGAGCCTGCGGCAGTGAGGGGTGCCATGGAAGATTTAATCGCCCGCCGCGATCGTTTACGTGCTGGTCAGCGGGTGTGCCTGGCGGGCCCTGCCACCCTGCTTCGGGATATCGAAGTCCACGGCCCACCGCCGGTTCCTGATCTGGTCGAGGTCGGGAGTCTGGGGCCGGCTGCACGAAGAGATCCTGTACCGGCTCGACGACGCCGGGCTCCTCGATCTCTCCCGAGCAGTCCTCGACTCCGCGCACGTGCGGGCCAAAAAGGTGCCTCTATGGCTTTCGTCAAGCCGTAGCGGGTGTGGGTGGTTGGTAGAAGGTGCCGTCGCGGAGCATGGCGAAGAGGACGTCGATGCGGCGTCGGGCAAGTGCGATGGGGGCGGCGATGTGGTGCTTCCCCTCGCGGCGTTTGCGGTCGTAGTACGCGCCTGACTCGGGCTGGGACAGCGAGGCGAACGCGGTGAGGTAGAAGGCCCTCTTGAGCTGTTTGTTGCCTCGGCGGGAAGGGTGTTCGCCGCGGATGGAGGACCCGGAGTTCCTGGTCACGGGTGCGAGGCCGACGTAGGCGGCGAGGTGGCCGGCGGTGGCGAAGCCGCTGCCGTCGCCGACGTCGATGAGGATGCGGGCCGCGGTCCTGATCCCGATGCCGGGCATCGAGATCAGGACCTGGGAAAGAGGGTGGGCCTCCAAGAGTTCCTCGCTCCGGGCGGCGAGGAGTTTTCGCTGGTCAAGAACGGATTGGAGCGAGCTGGCGAGGCTGGGGACGATCAGCGCGGCGGCGTCCGTTCCCGGGACGACGACGGTCTGTTCGTCGAGTGCGGTGAAGATGTCGTCGACCAGCCGGTCGGCCATCCGCGGCGCTTTGGGCCGTATCAAGGTCACCAGGCGGCGGCATCCGGCTTTGCGGATCTGGGCCGGGGATCCGAACGGCCGGGTGCTGGATCCGCGGACCCAGGACCCGTTCGAGGGATGGGTGGATCTGAGTGAGAAGACCGCGGAGCCGGTTGGCGATCCGGGTGGACTCGCCCGCGAGGTCGTCGTCGAACCCGGCGATCATCGCGAGCTCGGCCACGGTCTCGTCCGCGGGATCGATCGTCCGCAGGGTGTGGGGCATCTCTCTGGCGGCATCCGCGATGATGAACGCGTCGCGGGCGTCGGTTTTCGCCTCACCGGGACACGGTCCAAGCCACGAGGAACTCCGGCCAGCGGCGGGTGGCGGTGGTTGGGTCGGGGCGGTCATCGAGGAGGCGGTCCGAGAGGAGGGTGGGGGGCGGTCGGGCAGGCGTTGGGCGGCGGTGAGGAGGCGGGGTACTGGTGGACCGGGAGGGAGAGGTCTAGGCAGTGTCTGATGGCTCTTGCCCGGATGGTGGGCCGACCACCGGGCCGTGGTCAACGGTGTGCTTTACCGGACCCGGACCGGCATTCCCTGGCGTGACCTGACCGAACGCTACGGATCCTGGCAGACCGTCTACGAACGCCACCGCCGCTGGTCGGCCGATGGCACCTGGTCGAAGATCCTGCGCGCGTTACAAGCCGGCGCTGACTCCACCGGGCAGGACGCGGACGGCTCGTGGGCGGTCAACGTCGACGCGACCACCTGCCGGGCCCACCAGCACGCAGCCGGAGCCCGGCACGCACCCCCGGCCGACCACCCCGAAAAGGGGGTGGTGCGCGCGTGGACGCAGAGGGCCGCGAGGCCCTGGGACGCTCCCGGGGCGGACTGACCAGCAAGGTCCACCTGCTGGCGGACGACCGCTGCCGTCCCCTGGCCTGGCTGACCTCGCCCGGCCAGCGCGGGGACAGCCCGATGTACATCCCGCTCATAAAGGCCCTGAACGTGGCCCGCACCGGGCCCGGGCGCCCGCGCACCCGGCCGGACCGGGCCCGCGACGACAAGGCGTACTCCAGCCGCGCCAACCGCGTCTACCTGCGCAAACGTGGCATCAAGGCAACGATCGCCCAACCGGACGACCAGCGCGCGAAGCGCCGCAGGCGCGGCCGATCCGGCGGACGCCCACCGGCCTTCGACCATGAGCAGTACCGCCGGCGCAACACCATCGAACGCTGCATCGGCAAGCTGAAGCAGCACCGGGCCGTCGCGACCCGGTACGACAAACGCGACTACATCTTCAACGGCACCCTAGCCACGGCCGCCATCGTGATCTGGCTCCGCGACCTCATCAAAGAGCCATCAGACAATGCCTAGAGGCGGGGCTGAAAAACGTCGGTGGCGATGGCGGCGGCCTGCCCATGTGGACCTGGGCGTTGTTGTGCACGACCTCGCCGGGTACCTGGCCGCCCGACGCGTCAAAGTCCCGGCAGCGGGCCGGTCTGGCCGCACAGCTGTGCCGTCGGCCACTGGTGCTGCACGAGCAGACGGTCCGGCTGGGACTGGCCAACCGGAAGCTCGCGAGCTCGGCCACGCGGATCGCGGTGTCATCGGATTCGCCGCTTGCGCTGCTGCCGGCCGAGGTCCGTGACCGGGCGGTGGTCACCGGCAACCCGGTCCGCCCCGAAGTGCTCGCCGGGCAGGCGGACAAGGCGGTGCATGGGCCGCCGTGTCAGGTACTCAGCGGCAGGCTGCGCGTCGCCGAGGGCGGCTGTTCGGTCGGCCTGCGAGAAGGCGCCGATGGCATCGAAGCTGCGAGCCACGGCAAGTGGCCGAGTTGAGACCGTGGGCAACCTCGAAGCTCCGAGTCCGAAGAAGCCGTGGTTGCGGCCGCGCTCGGCGCATCACCGCGTCGGGGCGACCTCGTCAGCAGCGGTAGCCGTTGGGGACCTGGAGGAGAGCCACGAAGATCCATACCATGACCGCGGCGCCGGCCGTGCCACCCAGGAGGGCGACCGTGAGGTTCCAGCGTCCTACGTACCCGATGAGCATCCCCCACCACACCGCTGCCGCGATCGCGAGCAGTGCTCCGTAGAAGGTCAGCGCGAGGCCGTTGGCCGCGCCGTTCACCCCTACATCGCACGCCCGCCACGCGGCTGCCAGCAGCACCGACCCGAGCACACCGGTGGCCAGACCGGCCACGGGGGCGACCGCACAGCCCCACTGCCCCCGCGTCACTTCCGGGTCCTGACCTGCGGGACGTTCTCGCCATTGCGCTGTGCTTGCTCCATCTGGTCTATCGCGTCGTTGATTCCTTGCCGGAGCTGTTCCTCGGTCAGGTTGTCGCCGTACTTGTCGTAGAGGTCCATGCCGACGCGCATCGTTATCTGATCCCCTTGGTCGTCGTCCCCGGTGAGCACCGTTTCTCCAAGGGAGGCGCCTTTGATCAGGGTATCCGCGTCGAAGCCGGCTGCTCGGCCGACGTATCCGTAGTGGACGTTGGAATAGATGTCGTAGAAGACTTCGCGGTTCGTTCCAGGCTGCTTGAAGAAGTAGTCGTCAAGCGTTTGCAGGTCGTATCGCTCCTGCAGCTGCGGCTTGTGGTCCCAGTCCTGCCCCGGAGCCACCTTCACGCCCCACATCGTCAGCGCCGTGTTGATGTCGGAACCGTAGTTACGCCCGAATTCGTACCACTCGGGTTTGTCCAGCAGGGACCGTATGTTCCCGACGGTGTCCGATTTTGCGTTCCGCTTCATCTCCTCGAAGATCCACTTTTCGGCGTCGGTGAATTTCTGCTCACTCCGCGCCGACCCCGTCGGCGGGATGACGGGACTGGCCGAGGCGTTGAACCCCCCGATGGTGCCGTCGAGGACGTTCCCGTCCACGACCACGGCTTCGAGTGCCTGCTTGACGGCCTTGTCGAACTCGTCCATGGCCCTCACCGCCGCGGCGATGTGCGCGGTCCAGGACTCCTCCACGCTCTTCAGGTCCGGGTCGCGCCGCAGGGTCCGTGCCTGCGCCGGGTCCTGAACCCGCGTGAAGTCGAAGGTCGCGCGTCCCGCTGCCGAGACCGCCATGCCCGCGGCCACCGCGTCCTCCCGCGCCGATTCGACCTTCTTCTTCAGGTCCGCGAAACCGGTGTGCGCGTCCGTCAGGAGCTTGGCAACCGCCTTCGCCTCGGTCTGCGCGGACTTGTACTCACGCCGAGTCGTCGCGAACTTCATCTGCGCCGCTTCCACACTGAACCCGAGCCAGTTCTGGCCCAGGGTAATCTTCTGGACCGTCTCCCCGTAACGCTCCTCTACCTTCGACAGATCAGCGGCCATGGATTGCCACTTTTCGGCAGCTGTCGTCAGGACGCCGAGATCGGTCGTCATGACTTCCTGGTAGGTCAGCACGAGCCCGGCCCCCTACAGTCCCTCGAGCTTGGATTTCGGCGCCAGCGCGCGGAGTTCGTCACCCGTGCGTACGTCGTTCTGTACGAACAAGCCGGAGGTGCCACGTAAGGAGGCCTTTTCGGCGCTCAGGCGGCCCATTAGCATCTTCGCCTGCTGGTCCCAGGTCTCCGTTACCTTCTTCAGGCCGGAAGCCGTTTCCCAGCCATCAAGGGACCTTGCCGCCGCGCTGGTGTTCTCTTTTGCAACGTCCGTGGCCTTCTTGGTGTTGGGCTCCAGCTCGGTCTCGATGGTGTTCGCCGCAGCCTTCTTCTCCGCCGGCGTCGAGCCGAATACGCTTCCGCCTCCCGAAGCCAGCGGCCCCGGTAAACCATCCACGCTGTTCAGGCTTGTTCCCGTGTTGTTTGCGTCTCCTGACATGCTCGTCCTCCCCTGTTCCCCTGGTTTGGATCATATGCGGCGGCCCCCGCGCCTCAGCCAGGATTTCTGTCAGAGGTGTCCGTAAACAGCCGTCAGGCGCCCCAGCCCCCCGAAGGCGGTGAAGCAGCAGACGCCGCTCAGTGGCCCACGGTCTCGACCAGACGTCCGACCGGTCAGATCGGATGGGAGCCTTACTGGAACGGGGAGGGCCGTTGGCCGGACGGCAGCAGCCGCGGCCGTCCGAAGCGGCGCATTCACACGTAGGAGGACTACCACTCCGAGGCAGAACCCGCCGGATGCGCTGGGGCGGCCAAGCCGCGCTCTGTCATCATCCTGCCGATCGCCGCGCCGAGGCCGAGCCGTTCATGGCCGTCGCTGCGTCGAAGCCGGTGGCCGGTCGTCGAGCGCTTTGATCCGGCCACTCCCGGAGAGGTCACAGGGGCGGGGAGTGAGACGGCCGGTACTGTCGACCGGTTTCGCAGCGGACACGCGGGAGGTGCCCCGTGGTCGCCGAGCAGGGGGACGTGTGGCCGAGCTTCACGAGGAGATAGCCCAGGAGGTCAGTTGCAGGCCGAGATCACTGCCGCTCTCCAAGGTCTCGAGAGCTTGGACGAGGACGATCCGCAGTACGCGGCCGCCTTCGCGCGCCTGGTGCAGGCAGGCAACGCGCCTCACCTCGACGTGAGCACCAAGTCGTTCACGGTGGCGTTGTGGGCCCACGCAGCGTGTGCGGTGCTGCTGGGCGTGGGAAGGCGGGGACCCGGGCGAGGGAGGCGCCGTGCCAGGCGGCCTCGGAGGTGATCTGGCGGTTGAGCTCGCCGAAGCCGGCGTCCGGGATCGCCCGGTTCAGGCCGGCCTTCTGCCGGACGTTGCGGCCGGGGCTGTGCAAGGTGCCCTTCGCGGAGGAGGTCATGCCCTTCGTGTTCAGGGTCTCGAGCGCGATCTCGGCGTACTGCTGGACCAGCCGCTTGGAGATCAGGTGCAGGGTGCTGGTGCGGCGGGCGGCCAGCTGGGCGTGGAGTTTGGCGACGCGGGCGCGTGCCTGGGCGTAGCCCTTGGACTGCTGGGCGGCTCCGCGGACGAAGCGGCGGGACATGACGCGCTGGGCGCGGGCGAGCTTGCGCTCGGTGGAGGCGAGGTGGCGTGGGTTGGGGATGAGGGTGGTGGGCCCTGCGGCCGGGGTGAGCGTCACGGGCGCGCCCGCGCCGCTTGAAACGGGGGTAGCCCACCCCATCCAGTTCCGCCACGCCGTGGCCGCGTCGTCCATCGCCGTGTAGTACGCAAGAGGCTCTCCCACCACGGGTACGGCTCGGGCCGCTCGACACCCTCGGGTAAGGGGCCGGTGAACGGCCGCCCCTTGTTCTCCCGGAAGAACGCCTGCGCCCGGAACGCGTTGGGAACCTTCACCTTCGGCGCCGCCTTGTTGACCGCTGCCTTCTCCACGCCCGCCGCGACCAGCGCGTCCCGGCCGCGGGCCCACATTTCGTGGACCGCCACCATGTAGCCGAGGGCGAAGTTGAAGCCGCAGCGGGCCGCGGTGGCGTACCGCCTTGAAGGATCTCGACCTGAGCGGGAGATCGAGCGCGAACCGGTGGGCCCGCAGCGTTTCGGTCATCGGCATCGTCGTCATCACGGGATCGTTACGCGCGGGTCTGACAGCCGCTGAACCGGACGACGGGGAGTTCCCTGCGCACACAGCTGCTCCGGCCGCGTCGCCAGCAGGTACTGCGTGGTGCGCTCCCTCGCGGTGTCGGCGGCGTGGTCCGGCGACGGAGCCGGCAGCGCCAGGGGCGGCAGCGGAAGCGTGATTCTCCTGGAGCAGGACGCCCGAGACGCGCAGCAGGTTGAGAGCCATTGACACCCGTCTTCTGAACCGCATTTTGCGTCTGCAGCAATGATTAGGTGCCAATCTGTGCATTGCTGCCGCAGCTGCCGGCACCGGAGAGTGGAGACGCCCACGAAGACGCGTGGCACTCTCCCCTTCGCCCCGTTCCAGGAGCCGCTGTGCAGCCCGAGAACATCGTCCTGCCGGTGCACCTGACGGCGACGGGCAAGCTGCTCGCGGGCGAGCTGTGCATGACAGACGCGTGTTCCTCAGGCGCTCGACGGTGTCGGTCAAGCCGTTCTGCGGCCCGGCGTTCGTCGACCGATCCGCCTCTGCCTTCACCACCCGTCCATAGAAGCTCTGTCAGTTCCCCACCCCATGAGTGGCCACCGGCTCGGGGCGGACGCCTCCGGAGAGTCTCCGCACAGCCTGTGCCGCCCGTTGCGCGAGGTGACCGGACACGTCGGGGCGGTGGCGGAAGTTCATCCTGGCCAACACCTGGCAGCCCTGCCACTGTTGCGCCGCGCTGCCGAGGAGCCACCTGTGACCTCGGCCCTCATCGGACATCCCTCCCATCGGAATGAAGACAATGAACCTCAGGAAATTCGTGGTCGCCACCGCACTCGGCGCCACCGTGCTCACCGCCGTACCCGCACTAATCGCCCCGCACGAGGCCGCCGCCTCCGCCTGCGACCAGCTGACGGAATGCGGGGAAGGCCCGGGCGACACCGGTGGTGGTGGCGACGACTCGGGCGGCGGCGACACCGGCGGCGGCGACGCGGGCGGCGGTGACACGGGCGGCGGCGACACCGGCGGCGGCGACACCGGCGGCGGCGATATGGGCGGCGGCGATATGGGCGGCGGTGGCGAATGGAGCGGCGGTGGCGCCGACCTCGGCGGAAACATCGGCGACTTCGTGGGCGGCTCCCCGTCGGTCACCATCGTCGGCAGACGCGATCTTCTTCCCGGCGTGCCCGCCATCCCGGACACGACGACCTACAGCGGGCACTCGGGAGGGATCTACGGCGGGGCCCCCGGCAGGGACAAGGCCGTTCCCTGGAGCGCGGGCAAGAGGTGGACCGAGCCGCTGCCCTGCCTCAAGAACACCAACGCCGGGACGACGAAGCTGAGCCAGAACACCACGTACGCGGTGACCTACGAGGTCAGCGCCAACATCTCGGCCAAGGCGTACGAGGTGCTCGGCGCCACCCTCGACACCAAGCTCAACGCCACGGTGACCAGGCAGCTCGGCACGGAGGTCACGCTGGCCGCGGGGCAGAGCTGGACGGCTGACGTGGAGTACCAGACCATGGTCTACGCGATCCAGACGACGTCCTGGGGCTGGACCTCCACCGAGTTCGTGAACGTCACCATGCCGACCGGCACCCTGAACTTCCACTCCTGCTGATGCTCGACCGTGCCACCACGGCGGCGGTGCGACGGGTGCGCCCCGTCGCACCGCCGCTGGACACCGCAGCCGTCCCGTCCGACGCCCGCCGCCGGGCACTCGACGCGCTCGCCGAACTGGCCAACGCCACCCGCGGGCACCTGGACGACCCCGACCTCTTCCACCGCCCCCGGTGGCGGCCCAAGCTCCACCTGCACCGCATCGCCGGAATCGAGCCGGCGCAGCTGGCCGAGCAGCTGGCCGCCGCTGCCGAGAACCGCAGCTCGGCCGGTCTGCTGGCCGTCCACTCCGTCCGGGCCGAGGTGCTCGAACACCCCGGCCGACGCCCGTGCTTCACCCCGGACGCGCTCGCCGAGCTGCACCGGCTGCTGATCGCGGGGGACCCCAACATCACCGCCCCGGGCGGGTTCCGCCGCTCGTCCTCCACCGTCACCTGGCCCGACGGGCAGACCTTCTCGATCGCGACCGGGGCCGGTGCGCAGCTGCGGGAGCGGATCGAGTACTGGCACCACTGGGGCACCCGCACCACCGCGCCCCCGCTGGACGCCGCCGCGCTGTCCATGGTGGCACTGCTGACGATCCATCCGTTCCCGGACGCCAACGGCCGCATCGCCCGCCTGCTCGGCCAGTGCGACCTCGTCGGGGCCGGTCTGCTGCCCGGCCTGCTGCTCGACCTGGACGCCTGGATCGAAGAGCACCGGGCCGAGCACGACACGGCCTTGGTCGCCGCGGCCGACGGCGACCTCATGCACTGGGGAGCGCTGTTCGCCCGCGCGGTGACCGACACCGCCCGGCACCGGACCGGCACCCTCACCGTCCACGGCCGACTGCTCGGCGCCGCCCTCGCTCAGGTCGCCGACGATCCCGCCGCCGTGGCCGTCCTCGGCCAGCTCCGCGCCGCACCGGCGGTCTCGGCCGCCTGGCTGCGCGACCGCATCGCGCACGAGCCGCAGCCGGCGCTGGACCGCCTGCGCGCGGCAGGCATCCTCACCGACCACCCCCGCCTCCCGGGAGCACTTGTCCACCCGCAGCTCCTCGAACTGCTCGACACCCCCTACCGGCCCGACCCGGCGAGGGAGTCCGCCGAAACGGAAGAAGGGCCCGCCGCGCCGGACCGGAGCCGGCTGTACACCCAGTGACCTGAGTCAGAGGTTCACCGTTGGTCGGGCATGAGTCGTCCGGGTCCGAAGATCCGCCGTTGTCGGTGACCGATGCCCAGCGGCCGGTGTTGGAGGGCTGGGTGCGTCGCCGGACGACGGCCCAGGCTCTGGCCCAGCGGTCGCGGATCTGGAGTGCGCCGAAGGACACGGTCCGCACCTGGCGGCGGCGGTTCCTCGAGCGGGGCTTGGACGGCGGTCTCGCGGGGGTCGTCTCTTTCGGATCTTGTTCCCCCAGCTACCGCTGGGAGGGGCCGCCAGACCCGCGCCGCCCGGCACATGGCCGGACTCGAGGTACCTCGTGGCCTCCGCCTTCGGGGACGCGGCCTCGCTTCTCACCTGGTCATGCAGGGAGCTGCGGACAACACGCCGGGGCACGGACTGCAGGCCGTTTGCGGTCAGGAGAAGACGCCGATCAGGAGCTGGATGGTGAACATGGCGACCATGCAGAAGCCGACGGCGGCGAGGAGCCATTGGGCTGCGCCGCGGGGGCTGTCGAAGCGGGTGAAGTAGCCGCCGACGCCGGCGAGGCCGAGGAGGGCGCCGCACCAGAAGACCGGGCCGTCGTGCCACTTCGCCAGTACGGCGATGGCGGCCAGCAGGAGGGCCAGTGCGGTCAGTTGGCCGCGGGTGGTGAAGGTAGGCGTTTTGTCCCCCGAGTGAGTCATGGCCGAATCCTAGTCGGGCCTGTGGATCGGCCTCAGGGCGGCCGCGACCTCCTCGTTTGCGAAGTCGCCCGTGGGTGTGGGCGGGGGCGCGGACGGGCCCTGCTCGGACCCGTTGACGATCGTCCGCCGATCCAGTGTGTGCCGTCCTCGTGGGCGGCACCGTCCTTTTCGCCCGGGTGCTATTCCCCGGTGGGCGGGGTGTCCGGGCGGGTGGCGGCGCGTTGGGTGCCGAGGAGGTAGCCCGCCTGGAAGCGGCTCTTCACGCCGAGGCGGTCCATGATCTCGGCGATGTGGCGGCGGCAGGTGCGCACGGACATGCCCATGCGGGTGGCGATGGACTGGTCGGTCAGGCCCTCGCTCAGCAGCAGGGTGATCCGCTGCTTCAGCTGCTCGGAGATGTCCGCGACATCCCGGTTGTTCCACTCCAGCGGGAACGGCGTCGCGCTGACCCACCACAGTTCGAAGGTGCTCAGCATGAAGTGGACCAGGTTCGGTTCGCGCACGATGATCGCGGCGCCCGGGTCGCCCTCGACCCCGATGACGGCCACTTTGCGGTCGAACACCAGCAACCGGACGAACCGGTCGTCCAAGGTCCGCACCTCGGCCCCCCGCTGGGAGACCCGCTCCACGTATTCGCGCGTGCCCTGGCTGAAACGAGCCGTGTGCTGGTAGAGGGTCCGCATGGCGACCCCCCGGTCCAGCATCGCCTCGTCCCGGGCGATGGCCTCCTGGAGGACCTCCGCCCTGCGCCCGCCGCCCGGCTGGGAGGTGACCACCTCCGTCTCGCACTGGGCGGCGAGCTCGGCGATGGCCGCCCTGGCGCTGCTCAGCGCGGCGATGAACTCCACGCCTTCGCGCCCGCCGCCCGGGGCGGGCCGTTCCTCGTAGATGCGGCTGTACTCCAGCAGCTGCCCGCGCAGGGTCTCGACGGCTGCGCGCTGGGCGCGGATGGCGCGTTCCATCGGGGCGATCACGCGCTCGGCGGCGGATTCGGGTTCCACGGCGACGAACGCGGAAGGCTGCCCGGGGTCCTCGCGCAGCAGGCCCATGGCGGTCAGTTCCGTGCAGGCTCGCTCGGCTTCGGCCGGCGGAATGCCCAGGCCGGCCGCGAGGTCCTCCGAGGTGACGGAGGGCCGGCGCAGTGCGTGGCGGTAGGCGGCACGCATGACGTCGGAGGGGTGCCCGGCGTCGGTTGCGTCCGTTTGGTGCTGTTTCACGTGGGTACATCCAGTGCTCATCATGCGGACATGCACGTTGATGATCCACCACTGGCAAAGATTTGGCCGAGATCGTTTGGAAGAGTGAAGGGCGTGCCACGGGGGCGCAGGGGGATTCCGGCTGAGGTGTCCCCCACGAACTGCTGTTAGGGAACGCAATGAGGCACTTCACCGCTGTTGTCCGGAACACCTGCGCGCTCGCCGCCGCCGCCGTCCTCGTGGGCGCGGCCGGCGCGACGGCCGCCGGCCTCGCGCAGCCGACCGCCGTGCAGGCGGCCGACGGCGTCTCCGACACGGGGTGGGGTGCCCCGCATCCCAAGAACCCGGCAGCACGCAACGACACCGGCTGGGGAGCCCCGCACGCCGAGAACCCGGCAGCACGCATCGACACCGGCTGGGGAGCGCCCGGGCGCGACGCCTGAGGCGGCGCCTGCCGGTCGGGCCCCAGGAAGAGATCAGGAGCAACCATGAGCAACCCCTTCGAGGACCCCGACGGCACCTACCTCGTGCTGGTCAACTCCGAGAACCAGCACTCGCTGTGGCCCTCGTTCATCACCGTGCCCGAAGGCTGGACCGCGGTCTTCGGGGAGGGCCGGCGCGAGGAGTGCCTGGCCTACATCGAGCAGAACTGGACCGACATGCGGCCCACCAGCCTCGTCGAGGCCATGGGGGGTTCGGCGGGCCGCTGATCCGGCCCCGCCGAACCCGGCCTTCCGTGATCCGGCTTCGGTGATCCCGCTTCGGTGACCCGCCCGCCCGGCCCCGTCGGGTCCGGCCCGGCGGGTCGCCGGAGCCCCGCGCCGGTCCACCCACTCCGCACGGTCAGCCGTGCAGCGGGCAGCGCCCGCACCGCCAACCGCTCGGCCGCCCGACGGGCCGCCGAGCGGCGACCACCCTTGCCCGGGAGCCCTGCGGGGAACCCGGAAGCGGGGGGAGGCCCTGTCCGCCTGCCCCTCGACCGTCCTTTTTCGCGCGTTTGCGCTGTGTGCCTATTTCGTCGGGGGAACACCCTTGTCTTCTCACGCTGCCCTCCAGCTTTCGCAGGATCCACAGGAATCACAGGAAGTCCCGGAGAACACCGCGGCCTGGCTGTCGCGGGTGTTCGCGGACACCCTCGGTCTGGCGGAGTTCGCGCCCGAGGCCGACTTCTTCGACCACGGCGGGGACTCCATCCTCGCGGCCCGGGCCGTGATGCGGATCCGTGCGGGCGTGGCCGGTGAGGTTCCGCTGTCCTGGCTGTTCGAGCAGCGCAGCCCCGCCCGGCTCGCGGCCGTCCTGCACGGCAGCGTCCGGCTGCTCGGCGAGGCGGAGTCCGCCGGCGCCGTCGCCGCGAACGTCGCGACCGCCGAGGCCGTACGGGGTGCCGCGCGGCCGCTGTCGCACGCCCAGGAGCGCCTGTGGCTGCTGCACCAGCTCGACCCGCAGTCCCCCGCTTACAACGAGCCGATGCTGTACCGGATCCGGGGGGACCTCGACGTGGAGGCGCTGCGGGCGGCGCTGCACCACCTGGCGTCCCGCCACGACGTGCTGCGCAGCTCGATGGTGCTGGAGGACGACCGGCCGGTGCAGCGGGTCACGGAGTCGGCGGCCGTGGAACTGGCCGTCGCCGACCTGCGGGCCGCCGGGGACGGCGCGCAGGACGCGGCCCGCGAGCGGATCCTCGCCGACGTGGCCGCCCCCTTCGACCTCGCCGCCGGCCCGCTCTTGCGCGCCGCGCTGCTCCGCACCGGGGATCAGGACGCGTACCTGCTGCTCACCTTCCACCACATCGTCACCGACGGCTGGTCCACCGGCGTGATCCTGGCGGACCTGGGTGCCGGGTACGCGGCGGCCCGCGCGGGCCGGCCGGCGGCGGGCGAGCCCCTGGCCGTGCAGTACGCGGACTTCGCCGCCTGGCAGCGCGACTGGCTCGACGGCGGGACCGGCGAGCGCCAGCTGGCGTTCTGGGAACGGGAACTCGCCGGCGCCCCGGAGCTGACGGCGTTCCCGACGGACCGGCCGCGGCCGGCCGTGCAGTCCTACGACGGCGGCCACGTGCGGTTCGCGGTCTCCCCCGAGCTGGGCGGCCGTGTGCTGGAGGCGAGCCGGGAGCACGGGGTGAGCGTCTACGTGACGATGCTCTCCGCGTTCCTGCTGACCCTGCACAAGTACACCGGTCAGCAGGACCTGGTGATCGGCACCCCGGTCGCGGGGCGCCACCACCCGGGCCTCGACGGGCTCGTCGGCTTCTTCGTCAACACGGTTCCGTTCCGGGCCCGCCACCGGGCCGGGGACACCTTCCGGGAGTACGTCCGTGCCGTCGGCCGGACCTGCCTGGAGGTGCTGGACCACCAGGACGTGCCGTTCGAGCAGATCGTGCAGCGGCTGGGGCTCCAGGGCGTCAGCAGCCACTCCCCCCTCGTGCAGACCGTCTTCGCCTACCAGGACGACGAGGCGCAGGACCTGCCCCTGGACGGGCTGCGGACCGAGGCGGTCCCGGTGGACGGCGCCACCTCGCGGTTCGACACCACGCTGTTCGTGACGCGGCGGCCCGGCGGATCCTTCGACTGCAACCTGGAGTTCAGCACCGACCTGTACGACCGGGCGACCGCCGAGCGGCTCGTGGAGCACTTCCTCGGCTTGCTCGGCCAGGTCCTGGACGCCCCGGACGGCGGCCTCGCCTCGTTCCGGCTGTGCACGCCGGCCGAGCTGGCGCAGCTGGACGCCTGGAACGCCACGGCCGCGCAGTTCCCGGCCGACCGCTGCCTGCACGCGCTGGTCGAGGACCAGGTCGACGCCACTCCCGACGCCGACGCCGTGGTCCTCGGGGACGAGCGGCTGACGTACGCCGAGCTCGACGGGCGGGCCAACCGGCTGGCCCGCCACCTCGTCGGGCTGGGCGTCCGCCCGGACGACGTCGTGGGCCTGTGCATGGACCGCTCCCCCGAGCTGGTGGTGGGCCTGCTGGCGATCCTCAAGGCGGGCGCCGGATACCTGCCGCTCGACCCGGAGGCCCCCCGCAACCGGCTGACGCAGATCTCGGCCGACGCGCGCGCCGAGGTCTGCCTCACGCTCGGCCACCAGGCCGAGGCGGCGCCCGAGGTGGCGCACCTCGTCCGGGTCGATGCCGACTGGGCGGAGATCGCGGGGCTTCCCGGCGGCCGGCCCGAGGTGGCCGTGCACCCGCGAAACCTGGTGTCCGTCTACTACACCTCCGGCTCGACGGGTGCCCCGAAGGGCGTCGCCAGCACCCACGAGGGCTGGGTCAACCGGATGGTGTGGATGCAGAAGCAGCACGCCCTGCGGCCCGGCGAGACGGTGCTGCACAAGACGACGCTGACCTTCGACGACTCGGCGCTGGAGCTGTTCTGGCCGCTGATGTACGGGGGCCGGATCGCCCTGATCGAGCCCGGTCTGCACCGGGACCCGCAGGCGGTGCTGGAGGCGGCGAAGCGCTACCGGACGGTGCTGCTGCAGACCGTGCCGAGCATGCTGAACCTGCTGATGGAGGCCGTCACCCCGCAGGACCGGATCGAGCTGGGTGCGCTGCGCAACACCGTGTCCAGCGGTGAGGCCCTCACCCCTGCGGCGGTGCGCCGGTTCGCCGAGACGATGCCCGGCGCGCTGCACAACACGTGGGGGGCGACGGAGGTGTCCATCGACTCCACCATCCGTACCTGCGGGGCGGCGGACGCCGAGGACACCGGGGCGGTGAGCGTCGGCGCGCCGTTCGACAACAACACGGTGCACGTGCTGGACGCCGCGTTCAACCCCCTGCCCGTGGGCGTGACCGGAGACCTCTACATCGGCGGCCGCGGCCTGGCCCGTGGCTACATGAACGACCCGGTGAAGACCGCGCAGGCGTTCGTCGCGAGCCCCTTCGGCCCGGGGGAACGGCTCTACCGCACGGGTGACCAGGGGTACCTGCGGGCGGACGGCTCGATCAAGTTCGTCGGCCGGAACGACCACCAGATCAAGATCCGCGGCATGCGGGTGGAGCTGGGCGAGATCGAGTCGGTGCTGCGCGACCACGAGCTGGTCCGGGACGCCGTGGTCGTGGCCTCGCGCACGGCGGCCGGGTACCGGCTGGCGGGCTACGTCACGCCGCTCGACCCGGCCGCGGCGCCCGAGCAGGATGCGCTGCGCCGACACCTGGCGGCCTGGCTGCCCGAGCACATGCGGCCGCCGTTCCTGCTGGTGATGGACCGGCTGCCGCTCAACGCCAACGGCAAGATCGACCGGCACCGGCTGCCCGACCCGGTGCAGGCGGCCGGAGGCGGCGCGGGCGGGCGGGCACCGCTGGAGGGTCCCGTGCAGCGGGCCGTCGCCGAGATCTGGTGCGAGGTGCTGGAACTCGATGCGGTGGGCCCGGACGACAACTTCTTCGAGCTGGGCGGCCACTCGCTGATCGCTGCCAAGGTGACCGGCCGGCTCCGGACCCGCTTGGGACTGGAGCTGCCGCTGCGGACGGTGTTCGCCGCGCCCGGCCTGCGGGACTTCGCCGAAGAGGTGGACCAGCACCTCAGGTCGCGGATCAGCGGGATGAGCGTGGACGAGATGCAGGCACTGCTCGCGCTGCTGCGCTGAGCCGCACGGCGACGACAACGACGAGAGCGGACGGGGGCGAGCGCCCCCGGTCCGCCCCGTACCAAGGGATGGGGACTTCGTGAACACCGGACTGCCCGGCGCAGCCCAAGAGGGACTCGCAGAGGAGATCTACGAGTTCCGCGCCTCTCGGGCGCAGCACCGCATGTACTTCCTGCAGCAGCTCGCGGGCGACGCGCCCACCTACCACATGCCGCTCTTCCACCGGCTGCGCGGCGCCGTGGACGGCGGGGCGCTGCGCGAGGCGGCGCGCGTGCTGGTCGAGCGGCACGAGGCGCTGCGGACCCGGTTCGTGGTCCAGGACGGCGAGCTGCTCCAGCTCGTCGCCCGGGAGGCCGCCTTCGAGTGGGCGGAGACGGACGTGGCGGCCGTGGCCGCCCTGTTCGGCCGGGCGCCGCAGGACACCGACGGTGTCGTGCGCGCGTGGGTCCGGCAGGAGGAGGCGAGGCCGTTCGACCTCGCGCAGGGTCCGCTCTTCCGGGTCGGGCTGCTGCGCGTGGCGGAGGAGGAGTCGGTGCTGCTGGTGGGCATGCACCACATCGTCTCCGACGGCTGGTCCTGCGAGATCCTCTTCCGCGAGCTGTCCGAGGTGTACGAGGCCCTGGTGTCCGGGGCCGGGGTTGCGCTGCCGGAGGTGGAGTTCCAGTACGCGGACTACTCCTGCTGGCAGGAGGAGTGGCTCGACAGCCCGGCCGCCGCGCGGCAGCGGGCGTACTGGGAGCAGCGGCTGGCCGGTGACCTGCCGGTCATGCGGCTGCCGGTGACCCGGCCGCGCGGTGCGGCGGTGCCCGAGCGGCGCGGGGCCTCGCTCACCTTCCCGGTGCCGGCGGCGGAGCGGCTGCGGGAGCTGTGCGGCGGCGCGGACGCCACGTTCTTCCACGGTCTGCTGGCGGTCTTCGACCTGCTGCTGAACCGCTACACCGGGCTCGAGGACGTCCTGGTGGGCACGCCGATCGCGAACCGGCACCGCGCCGAGTTCGCGTCCGCGGTGGGCCTGTTCGTCAACACGACGGTGCTGCGCACCGACCTGTCGGGGGACCCGACCTTCCGGGAGCTGCTGCTCCGGGTGCGGGACGGTGTCCTCCAGGCGCAGGAGCACCAGGACATGCCGTTCGAGGAGCTGGTCCGGATGAAGAATCCGGACCGGGACGCCGAGTCGTCGCCCGTCTTCCAGGTGATGTTCGGCATGAACGAGGTGGGCGACCAGGCGCTGCGCTTCGCCGGGATCGAGGGCGAGCCGCTGCCGACGGACTCCGGCACGGCCAAGTTCGACCTGTCCCTGGACGTGGCGGACACCGCGGACGGCGTGACGGGGATCTTCGAGTACCGCAGCGACCTGTTCGAGGCGTCCGTCGTCGACGGCCTGGCCCGCCACTACGCGCAGCTGGTCGAGGCCGTCGTCGCGGAGCCGGACGTCCCGGTGTCGGCCCTGCGCATGCTGTCCGACGAGGAGTGCGCCCTCCTGGCGCCCGCCCCCGCGGCGTCCCCGGTGCCGGCCTCCCGTCTGCGGCCGGTGCACGAGCTGTTCGCCGAGTGGGCCTCGCGCACCCCGGACGCCGTGGCGGTGGTCGACGGCGCGCTCCGCATCGGCTACGGCGACCTGGACCGCCGGGCCAACCGGCTCGCGCACCACCTGCGCGGGCTCGGCGTGGGCCCCGGTGTGATGGTCGGGCTGAGCATGGAGCGGTGCGCGGACCTGGTGGTGGCGCTGCTCGCGGTGCTGAAGGCAGGCGGGGCGTACGTGCCGCTGGACCCGGCGTACCCGGTGGACCGGCTGCGCCTCATGGTCGAGGACTCCGGGCTGCGGACGATCGTCACCGGCGGGGAGGTTCAGCGCTGGTGGGCCGGTCCGGCCGGGGAGGGTGCCGCCTTCGACGGGGCGGTGGTCGACGTGACCGCCGACCGGGAGGTGCTGGAGGCGTACCCGGACACGCCGGTCGCCGCCGGCGCGGGCCCGGACGACCTCGCGTACGTCATCTACACCTCCGGTTCGACCGGCCGCCCCAAGGGCGTGCTGATCCCGCACCGCAACATCAGCCGGCTGTTCACCTCCACCGACCACTGGTTCGGCTTCGGCCCCGGGGACGTGTGGACCCTGTTCCACTCCTATGCGTTCGACTTCTCCGTCTGGGAGCTGTGGGGTGCCCTCGCGTACGGGGGCCGGCTGGTCGTCGTCCCGTACGAGACGAGCCGGGAGCCCGCGGCCTTCCTGCGGCTGCTGCGCGAGCAGCGGGTCACCGTGCTCAACCAGACGCCGTCGGCGTTCCACCAGCTGATGCGGGCCGACGAGGCCGCCGGCGGCGATCCGTCGGAGCTCGCCCTGCGCTACGTGGTCTTCGGCGGCGAGGCGCTCGAACCGGCCTCGCTGCGCGGCTGGTTCGACCGGCACGGGGACGCCGCCCCGCAGCTGGTGAACATGTACGGCATCACGGAGACGACCGTGCACGTCACCCACCGACCGATCACCCTCAAGGACCTGGAGGCCGGCAGCGGCAGCGTCATCGGCGAGCCGATACCCGATCTGCAGCTGTACGTGCTGGACGCGCAGGGCCGGCCCGTCCCCGCCGGGGTGCTGGGCGAGCTGTACGTGGGCGGCGCCGGCCTGGCGGACGGGTACCTGAACCGGCCCGGGCTGACGGCCGAGCGGTTCGTGCGGCACCCGTTCTCGCAGGACCCGGCCGAGCGGCTCTACCGCACCGGCGACCTGGCCCGCCGGCTGCCCGACGGGGACCTGGAGTACTGCGGCCGCACCGACGCGCAGATCCAGCTGCGCGGCTTCCGGATCGAGCTGGGCGAGATCGAGGCGGCTCTGGTCGACCACGGGCTGGTCCACGAGTCGGTGGTGCTGGTGCACACCGACGACGAGGGGCACGCCCGGCTCGCCGCCTACGTCACCCCGCGGACCGGAGCGGACGCCGGGGCCCTGGACGGCGAGGTGCTGCGGGCGCACGCCTCCCGCCGGCTGCCCGTCCACATGATCCCGGCGACGTTCACCGTGCTGCCGGAGTTCCCGCTGACAGCGAACGGCAAGGTGGACCGCAAGCGGCTGCCCGACCCGCAGGTCGCCCGGACCGGCTCGGGCCGCGCGTACGCGGCGCCGACCACGCCCGCGGAGCAGGCGCTGGCGCAGGTGTGGTCCCGCGTGCTGGACGTGGAGCGGGTGGGGATCGACGACAACTACTTCGCGCTGGGCGGGGACTCGATCCGCAGCATCCGGCTGCTGGCCCTGGCCGGCGAGGCCGGTCTGCGGATCGGCTTCCAGGACCTGATGGCCCACCAGACGATCCGCGCGCTGGCCGCGGCGGCCACCGCCGCGGACGGCACGGACGCTGCGGGGGGCCTCGCCGGGGCCGCCGCGCACCCGCCGTTCTCGCTGCTCGACCCGGCCGACCGGGCGCAGCTCCCGGACGGCCTGGAGGACGCCTACCCGATGACCCGGCTCCAGCAGGGCATGCTGTTCCACAGCGACCTGTCGGGTGCGGGCAGCGAGTACCACAACGTGTCGACGTACCGGATCAGGGCCCGGCACAGCGAGGACGCCTGGCGGGACGCCGTGGCCGGGCTGCTGGCCCGGCACGAGATCCTGCGCACGTCCTTCGACGTGAGCGGCTTCCGCGAGCCGCTGCAGCTGGTCCACGCGGACGTCCCGACGCCGGTCACCTTCGAGGACCTGAGCGCTCTCACGCCCGCCGGGGCGGACGCCGCCGCGGAGCGCCGCTGGGAGCAGGAGAACGCCGAGCGCTTCGACTGGCGTACGGCCCCGCTGATCCGCTTCCACGTGCAGCGGCGGCCCGACGACACCGTCCAGCTCTACATCACCGAGCACCACGCGATCCTGGACGGCTGGAGCGAGCGGTCCCTCTACGCCGAGCTGCTGCTGCGCTACGGCCGGGCGCTCTCCGGCGGGGAAGCGCCGTCCGCGGCTCCGCTGCGGTCGCGCTTCTCCTCGTACGTGGCGCTGGAGCGGGCGGCGGTCGAGGACGAGGACAGCCGCCGGTTCTGGGCCGGGCAGCTGGAGGGTGCCACCCTCACCCGGCTGCCCCGGGGCCGCACGGCCGCCGGGCAGCCGCAGGACGCGGCGGCCGCGGCCATGGAGTTCACCGAGCGGGCGCTGCCCGATGCGGTGCTGGAGGGGCTTTCCGGGCTCGCCCGCGACCTGGGCGTTCCGCTGCGGACCGTGCTCCTCGCGGCGCACCTGCGGGTGATGGGCCTGCTGACCGGCACGGACGACCCGGTGACCGGGGCCGTGTACAACGGGCGGGGCGAGGAGGCGGACGGCGACCTGGCGCTGGGCGTCTTCCTGAACACGCTGCCGGTGCGCGGCCGTCTGGGCGGCGGCAGCTGGTCCGACCTGGTGCGCGAGACGGCGGCGCTGGACCTGGAGATCCTGCGGCACCGGCGCTACCCGCTGGCGGAGATCATCCGGTGCACGGGTGGGTCCGAGCCGTTCGAGTCCTTCTTCAACTACACCCACTTCCACGTCGAGCGGCAGCTGGACGGGCAGTCGGAGGTGGAGGTCCTCGACTCGCGGGGTGTCGCGCACACCAACTTCCCCTTCGGGGCGGAGTTCTACCGGGACGCGGTGCACGGCGGACTCGGACTGGGGCTGCGCTACGACACGGCCCGGTTCGACGCCGGGCAGATCGAGCTGTTCCACGGCTACTACGCCGCCGCGCTCACCGCCATGGCCACCGACCCGGAGGGCCGCTACGAGACCGCCGACCTGCTGTCCGAGGAGGAGCACCGCCTGTTCCGGGCGTGGAACGGCACGGCCCGGCGCTACGACCGGACGCACGTGCTGCACGTGCTGGTCGAGGAGCAGGCCCGGCGCACGCCCGACGCCCCGGCCGTCCGGTTCGGCGGCCGCTCGCTGACGTACCGTGAACTGGACCGGCGGGCGGAGCGGCTGGCCGAGCTGCTGCGGGCGCGCGGGGCCCGGCCGGGCGGGTTCGTGGCGGTGCTGCTGGAGCGCTCGCTGGAGCTGCCGGTCTGCCTGCTCGCGGTGCTGAAGGCGGGTGCCGCGTACGTCCCGCTCGACCCGGACCACCCGGAGCAGCGGCTGCGCGGGATCCTCGCGGAGGCCGCGATCCCCCTGGTGATCACGCTGCCGGAGTGGGAGGCGAAGGTCTCCGGTCCGGGCACGGTGGCCGTGCACCCGGACGCGGCGGAGGCCGAGGCCGTCGGTACGGGCACGGAGGCCGCAGCGGTGGCCGCCGGTCCCGGGGACGCCGCGTACATGATCTTCACCTCGGGTTCGACGGGGACGCCGAAGGGTGTCGTCGTCTCCCACCGGGCCATCGTGAACCGGCTGCTGTGGATGCAGGAGGAGTACGGGCTGCGGCCCGGCGAGCCGGTACTGCAGAAGACCCCGGCCACCTTCGACGTCTCCGTGTGGGAGTTCTTCTGGCCGCTGCTGACCGGGGCCGTCCTGGTGCTCGCCGCTCCGGGCGGCCACCGCGACCCGGCGTACCTGGCGGAGCTGATCGAGGCCGAGCGGATCACCACGGTCCATTTCGTGCCGTCGATGCTGCAGGCGTTCGTCGAGGAGCCCACCGCCGCGGCGTGCACGAGCCTGACGCGGGTGGTGTGCAGCGGCGAGGCACTCCCGTACGACCTCCAGCAGCGCTTCCTGGCCCGCTTCGGCGCGGAGCTGCACAACCTCTACGGGCCCACCGAGGCGGCCGTGGACGTCACGTACTGGCGGTGCACGGACGACGGCAGCGGCGTGGTCCCCATCGGGCGGCCGGTCGCCAACACCGCGCTGTACGTGCTGGACCGGCACGGCCTGCCCGTGCCGCGCGGGGTGACGGGCGAGCTGTACCTGGGCGGCGTCCAGCTGGCCGAGGGCTACCACCGGAGGCCGGACCTGACCGACCGGGCCTTCGTCCGGCACACCGACCACGCCGGGGTGACGCGCCGGCTCTACCGGACCGGGGACCTCGTGCGGCACCTGCCGGACGGAGCGCTGGAGTACCGGGGCCGCACCGACGCGCAGATCAAGCTGCGCGGGTTCCGGATCGAGCTCGGGGAGATCGAGGCGGTCCTGTCGGGCCACCCGGACGTCGCCGAGTGCGCCGTGCTGCTGCGCGGGGACCGGCTGGCCGCCTACGTGGTCATGCGTCCGGGCGCCGCGGGGGCAGCCGATCCGGCCGTGCTCTCGGCGTACGCGGCCGACGCGCTGCCCGCGTACATGGTGCCGTCGTCGTGGACGGAGCTGGCCGTGATGCCGCTGACCGGCAGCGGCAAGCTGGACCGCAAGGCGCTGCCGGCGCCGGCGGAGGGGGCGCTCGCCCGCTCCGCCGCGGCCGTGGGCCCGCGTGACGCCCACGAGGTGCGGCTGCTGCGGATCTGGACCGAGCTGCTCGGCGCGGACGGACTGGGCGTGGAGGACGACTTCTTCGCCGCGGGCGGTCACTCGCTGCTGGCGCTGCGGCTCGTGTCCCGCATCAACGCGGCGTTCGGGCTGCGGCTGGGCGTCTCGGCGGTGCTGGCGCACCCGACGGTCGCCCGGCAGGCCGAGCTGGTCCGCGGCGGCACCGAAGCCGCCCGGCCCGGAGCGGCGGTGCCCCTTCGGGCCGCCGGCACCCGCACCCCGGTCTTCCTGGTGCACCCCGCGGGCGGCAGCGTGCTGTGCTACCGCGAGCTCGCGGCTGCCCTGGGCGCGGACCAGCCCGTGTACGGGCTCGCCGCGGCCGGGCTCGAAGCCGGGGCCGCGCCCGCGGAGACGGTCGAGGAGATGGCCGAGGCGTACCTGCGCGCCGTCCGGGAGGTCCGGCCCGCGGGCCCGTACCGCCTGGCCGGCTGGTCGTTCGGCGGGCTCGTGGCGCACGAGATGGCGGCCCGGCTGACCGCCGCGGGCGAGCGGGTGGAACTGCTCGCGCTGGTGGACAGCGGCCACCCCGAAGGCAGCCGCGTCCCCGGCACGGAGGCGGAGGTGCTCCTGCACTTCCTGGAGGACCTGCTGGCCTCCTCCGGGGGCGAGGGGGTGTCCCCCGCGACGGCCGCCGCGCTCGCCTCGGCCGCAGCGAGCGGCGGGACCCGGGACGGCCTGCGGCTGATCCGCGACGAACTGCACCGGGGGGACGCCGGCGGCGCCCCGCAACCGGACGACCTCGCCCGCCACCACGCGGTGTTCCGGGCGAACCTGCTGGCCGCGGCGGCGTACCGGCCGCCCGTCTTCCCCGGAGCGGTGCGCCTCTACCGCAGCGCCGACGGCATCCGGGCGGGCTTCACCGAGGCGTGGGGGCGGACGGCCGGATCCGGCCTGACGGTACGCGACCTCGACACCGACCACTACGGGATCGTGCGCGGCGCGCACGCCCAGGAGATAGCGAGAGACATGCAAGACAACACCCAGGAAGGGCCCCGACCGTGACCGACAGGAGAACGACCCTGTGGCGGCACGCCGACTTCCGCAACCTGTGGCTCGGGCTGACCGCGTCCCTGTTCGGCTCCAAGGTCACCGCCGTGGCACTTCCGCTGATCGCCGCCGTCTCCCTGGAGGCCACGCCGTTCGAGATGGGCGTCCTGGTGGCGGCGGAGGGCCTGCCGTACCTGTTCATCAGCCTGTTCGCCGGGGTGTGGCTGGACCGCAGCGCCAAGCGGCCCATCCTGATCCTCACCGACCTGGTGCGGGCGGCGCTGCTGCTGCTCCTGCCCGTGGGCTGGGCGGGCGGCTTCCTCTCCTTCCCGATGCTGCTCGCGGTGTCGCTGGCCGTCGGCGCCTGCACGGTGGTCTCGGACATCGGCAGCGCCTCGTACCTGCCGCTGCTGATCGACCGCAAGGACCTGGTCGAGGGCAACAGCAAGCTGGAGCTGAGCAGCTCGGCGGCCGACATCGCGGGCAACGCGATGGGAGGCGGCCTGCTCCAGATGATCTCCGCGCCCTTCGCGGTGATCGTCAACTCGGTCACGTACCTGGTCTCCGGCGTCTTCACGGCGCTGATCCGGCACCGTGAGGCCAAGCCCGCACCCGCCGCCCCGGAGGCGGACGGCGGGGCGGCGGTGAAGCCGAACCTGTGGCGGGAGATCGCCGAGGGCGCGCAGCCGGTGCTGCGGAACCCGGTGGTGCGGACGCTGGTGAGCGCCACCCTCGTCTTCAACCTCTTCACGCTGGTGATCGAGCCGGTGTTCCTCATCTTCGTCACCCGCACGCTGGGCGTGGATCCCTTCTACATCGGCTTGATCTTCGCCTCGGCCGGGGCCGGCGCACTGGTCGGCGCCCTGGTTGCCGAGCGGGCGAGCCGGCTGCTGGGCGTCGGGCGGGCGATGGTGGTCTCCCTGGGCATCGCCGGTCTCGCGGCGCTGCTGATCCCGCTGGCCACGCAGCTGCCGAAGACGGAGGCGTCGCTGCTCATCGTGGTCATGCACTTCGTCGACTCGGCCATGATCATCATCTACAACGTCAACCAGCGCAGCCTGCGGTCCGCGGTCACGCCGGACCATCTCCAGGGCCGGATGAACGCGACCATCCGGATGGCCGTGATGGGCGTGACCCCGGTCGGCGCCCTGGCCGGCGGCTTCCTCGGCGGTGCCCTCGGCACCCAGCAGACCCTGGTGCTCGGCGCGATCGGCGTCCTGCTCTCCGGTGTCGTGATCCTTCTGTCCGGTGTCCGGTCGGTGCGGGAGATCCCCGACGCCGAACCCGTAGCGGTGTGAGGCGGTACAACATGAAGAACACGCTCACGGGCCGCATATCCAGCGGCCCCAGCGCCCTCCTCCGGGACGAGCTGCTCGACCCGCAGTTCGCCTACGAGGCCGAGCACCTGCTCCCGTACTACGTGCAGATCGAGCGGACGCTCGTCGCCGAGTACGCGCGGATGCGGCTGATCTCCCCCGAGCAGGCAGCGGAACTGGACGGCCTGCTCTCCGGCGCCACCCGCGAGGTCATCACGGGGCAGCAGCAGGCCAACATGTCGGACATCGCCTTCGCGCTGGAACGCCACGTGGAGAGCGGCCTGTCCGCGCCGGTGCCCGCATGGCACCTGGACCGCAGCCGCAACGACCTCCAGGCGTGCGCCCAGCTGATGTTCGCCCGCAACCGGCTGATCGGAGCGGCGCGCTCCCTGCTGGACTTCCAGGCCGCCGCGCGGGAGCTGGCCGCGGCCACGGTGGACCTGCCGATGCCCGGCTACACCCACCACCAGGCCGCCCAGATCATCACGCCGGGCTTCTACCTGGCGGCGGTCTCCGAGCACGTGCAGCACACGCTGCGCCGCCTGCTGGCCACGTACGACGGCATCGACGCCTG
The DNA here is from genome assembly GCF_040645035.1 of Streptomyces sp. NPDC046876. Taxonomy (NCBI): domain Bacteria; kingdom Bacillati; phylum Actinomycetota; class Actinomycetes; order Kitasatosporales; family Streptomycetaceae; genus Streptomyces; species Streptomyces sp. NPDC046876. The sequence continues at coordinate 26,149 of NZ_JBEYXK010000003.1, forward strand.
CCCGCTGGGCGCGGGCGCCATGTCCGGCCAGGAACTCCCCTGGGACCGGGACCGGATGGCCGCGCTGCTCGGCTTCCGGCGGGCCCAGCCGAACGCGCTCATGTCGGTGGCCTCGCGCGGCTGGGCCCTGGAGATCACCGCCGAGTTCGGGGTCCTCGGCGTGGCGCTGAGCCGGTTCGCAACGGACCTGCTCGCCTGGGGCAGCAGCGAGTACGGGTTCATCGACCTGCCCGACGAGCTGTCCGGCATCTCCTCGGCGATGCCGCAGAAGAAGAACTTCCCGATCCTGGAGCGCATCCGGGGCCGCAGCTCGCACCTGTCGTCCTTCCACATCGACGTGACGCTGGGCCAGCGCAACACGCCGTACTCCAACACCGTGGAGGTTTCCAAGGAGGCGGGGGCGCACGTCTACCAGGCGTTCGAGGCGCTGCGCAGCACCATGCGGCTGTTCACCGAGGTACTGCGGCACCTGTCCTTCCGGACCGACCGGATGGCCGAGGTGTGCGAGCGGGAGTTCCTGGGCGGCTTCGCCCTCGCCAACTCGCTGACGCTGCGCGAGGAGGTTCCGTGGCGGCGGGCGCAGGTGATCGCCGGCCGGTACATCGTGGCGGCGGTCGCCGCGGGCCGGAAGCCCGCCGAGGGCGACCCGGAGCTGCTGCGCCGGGCCGCGCTGGAGGAGGGCCACGAACTGGCCGACCCTGCGGCCACGCTGGGCGACGCCTTCGACGTCGGCCAGGCGCTGCGCCGGATGCGGTCCAGCGGGTCGGCGCACCCGGACGCGGTGCGGACGGCGCTCGGGGCGCAGCAGGAGGAGCACGAGCGGCTCGTACAGGAGTGGGCCAAGCGGGCGGCGACCGCCCGCACGACGGGGGAGGACGGGGATGGAAGCGCACGCGAGCCCCATGGCGGCTGAGATCGACATCTGCGGCACCGGTACGGCGTTCGGCACGTTCGGCGAGCTGCTCCAGGGTGTCCTGCCGGAGGGAGACCGGCACTTCATGGTGACGTTCCCGGTCGCGGGGTGGAGCCGGGCGGTCTTCCGCCACTCCCCCGGCCGGGAGGGCTTCACCGTCTGGCCGCCGCACAAGCGCAAGGCGGTGCGGATCGCCGGGCTGGCGCTGGCCGCGGCCGGGCGGACCGGGGGCGGCTCGCTGGAGCTGAGCAGCGAACTGCCCGAGGGCAAGGGCATGGCGAGCTCGTCGGCGGACCTGGTGGCCACGGTGCGCGCGGTGGGCGCGGCGGTGGGCACGACCTTCGGGGCGGCGGAGATCGAGTCCTTCATGCGGAAGATCGAGCCGACGGACGGGGTGATGTACGACCAGATCGTCGCCTACCACCACCGTGAGGCCGAACTCCGCGAGGAGCTGGGCATGCTGCCGCCGCTGGTGATCGTCGGGTACGACGAGGGCGGCCAGGTCGACACCATCGCGCACAACCGGCAGTCCCGCCGGGTCGGCGAGGCGGAGAAGACGGAGTACGCCGTCCTGCTGGACGAGCTGTGCGCGGCCGTCCGGGCCGGCGACCTGACGGCGGTGGGCCGGGTCGCGACCCGCAGCGCGGAGCTGAACGCGGCCGCCCGGTCGCGCCGGAGCCTGCCCGAACTCCAGCGGATCTGCGCGGAGACCGGCGGGCTGGGGGTGGCCTGTGCCCACAGCGGCACGGTGCTCGGCATCCTCTACGCCGCCGACGACCCGGAGCTGGCCGTCAAGGTCGGGTCGGCACTGGCGGCGTGCGCCGCGCTGCCGGGGACGACGACGGTGCACCGGTCGCTGGGCCGCGGAGACGTCTGGAGCGCCAGCTCCATGGAAGTGACGGTACGGGACACCACCGCGCCGGCTCGCGAGGCGAGCACCGAATCTGCCTGGGGGGCATGAACATGATCTTCGAATCGATGAACGACGCGGTCGGCAACACACCGCTGGTCCGGCTGGACGTGCCCGCCTCGGAGGGCACCCGGGTGTACGCGAAGCTCGAACTCGCCAACGCCTTCGGCATGAAGGACCGGGTGGCCCGGAACATCGTCTCCGAGGCCCGCCGGCTGGGCGTGCTGCGGCCCGGCGCGCCGATCGTGGAGAGCTCCTCGGGCACGATGGCGCTCGGCGTCGCCCTGGTCGGGCGCTCGCTCGGGCACCCGGTGCACATCGTCACCGACCCGCGGACGGATCCGACCACGCTGGCGAAGCTGCGCGCCCTGGGCTGCGAGGTCCACGTGGTCGCCGCGATGACGGACGGCGGCTGGCAGGGGGCGCGGCTCGACCGGCTGGCCGAGCTGATGCGCGAGCTGCCGGGCGCCTTCTGGCCGCAGCAGTACAGCAACCCCGACAACCCCGGCGCCTACCGGGTGCTCGCCGCGGAGCTGCTGCACGACCTCGGCCCGCTCGACGTCCTGGTCGGCGCGGTCGGCAGCGGCGGCTCGCTGTGCGGCACCGGCCGCGCCCTGCGGCGAAGCCTGCCCGGGCTGCGGGTCGTCGGAGTGGACTCGGTGGGCAGCACGCTGTTCGACCAGCCGGACGTGCCCGGCCGGCTGCAGAGCGGCCTCGGCAACAGCCTCCACCCGAACAACCTGGACCGCACCGCGATCGACGAGATCCACTGGCTGAACGACCGCGAGGCGTTCGCCGCCACCCGCGAACTGGCCCGGGAGCAGCAGATCTTCGCCGGGAACACCTCCGGCTCCGTCTACCGGGTGCTGCGCCACCTGGCTCGCACGGCCGAGCCGGGCAGCCGGATCGTCGGCATCTTCCCCGACCGCGGCGACCGCTACACCGAGACCGTCTACAGCGACGGGCACTGGGCGGCGCACCGGCTGGAGGAGCTCGCCTGCTCCGACGCCCCGGTCCGGGTGGACTACGGCACCCCCGTCCGCTCCTGGTCCTCCGCCGACCTCGGCGGCCGGCCTGCCAACCCCCGCCACCTGCTGTTCGTCGAGGCGAACACCAGTGGCACCGGCGTCCAGGCGCTGCGCACCGCGGGGGCGCTCGGCCTGACCGCGGTCCTGCTGACGAGCAACCCGGACCGGTACGCCGGCGCCGCGGAGACCGGCTGCCGGATCGTGGTGTGCGACACCAACGACGTCCCCTCCCTGCGCCGCACCATCCAGGAGCGGTTCCGGCGGGAGGAGATCGCCGGCATCACCACCACCAGCGACTTCTACGTGCCCGCGGTGGCCGGGCTGGCCGACTGGCTGGGCCTGCCGGGCAACGACGAGGCTGCGGCGAACCGCTGCCGCAACAAGGCCGAGCTGCGGCGGACGCTGGAGGCGGCGGGGGTCGCCCAGCCCCGCTTCGCGGTGGTGACGGACGCCGCCCGCACCGAGGAGGCCGTCGCCTCGGTGGGCCTGCCCTGTGTCGTCAAGCCCGCCGACGACTCGGGCTCCAACGACGTGCTGCTGTGCTCCACGGCTGCCGAGGCCGCCGTGCACGCCGCCCGCATCCTGGCCGTCGAGACCAATGTCCGCGGGCTGCCCACGGCCCGCACCGTGCTCGTCGAGGAGTACCTCGACGCGCCCGAGTACAGCGTCGAGATGTTCAGCGACGGCGACGAGGCCACGTGCGTCGGCGTCACCGCCAAGCACCTCACCGGGATCCCGTACTTCGTGGAGTCGGGGCACGACTTCCCGGCGCCGCTCCCGGAGGCGGAGCGGGCCGCGCTGGAGGACGCGGTCACCCGGGCGCTGAAGGCGACCGGCATGCGCTTCGGGCCGACGCACACCGAGGTCAAGCTCACCGCGCGGGGCCCGGCCGTCATCGAGATCAACCCGCGGCTGGCCGGCGGCATGATCCCCGAACTGATCAGGCTCGCCACCGGATCGGACCTGCTGGAGCAGCAGGTCCGGGCCGCCGCGGGACTCCCGGTGGACCTCGCCGCCCGCCGGTCCGGCCACGCCGGGATCCGGTTCCTGCTCGCCGACCGGCCCGGCACGCTCGTGTCCGTCGACGGCACCGACGAGGCGCTGGCGGCCGAGGGGGTCGAGCGGGTGACCGTGACCGCGGCCGCCGGCCGGCCCGTACGCCCGCCGCAGAACGCGTACGACCGGCTCGGCCACGTCATCGTCCGCGGCGACGACGCCGCGCAGGTCGCGGGCGCCCTCGATGCGGCCCGGCAGCACATCACCGTCCGACTGGACGCCGACGCGTCCGCGAAGTAGGGGAAGAACAACAGTGACCATGATCGAACTGCGCAGCGACACCTTCACCCTGCCCACTCCGGCGATGATGCGCGCGATGAACGACGCCCCACTGGGCGACGACGTCTACGGCGAGGACCCGACCGTCCGCCTGCTGGAGGAGCGCTCCGCCGACCTGCTGGGCAAGCAGGCCGCCTGTCTGATGCCGAGCGGCACCATGGCCAACCTGGCCTCCATCCTGGTGCACGCGCCCCGCGGCTCGAAGATGCTCGTCGGCGCCGAGAGCGACATCTACATCTACGAGGCCGCCGGCGCGACCGTCTGCGGGGGCGTGATGTACGAGCGCATCCCCAACCAGCCCGACGGCCGGCTCCTGCTGTCCGACCTGCGCGCCGGATTCCCCGACGACCCCGAGGACGAGCAGTTCGCCCTCCCCTCCCTGATCTGCCTGGAGAACACGCAGAACCGCTGCGGCGGCGTGGTGCTCCCGCAGAGCTACATGAAGGAGGTCTGGGAGTTCGCGCACGAGAACGACGTCGCCCTGCACCTGGACGGCGCCCGGCTGTTCAACGCGGCCGCCGCCCTCGGGATCCCGGCCGCGGAGATCGCCCAGTACGCCGACTCCGTGCAGTTCTGCCTCTCCAAGGGCCTCGGCGCACCCATCGGCTCGATGGTGGCCGGCAGCGAGGACTTCATCACCGAGGTCCGCCGCGCCCGCAAGATGCTCGGCGGCGGCATGCGGCAGGCCGGCATCATCGCGGCCGCCGGACTCGTCGCCCTGGACGGCCTGGACCGGCTGGAGGAGGACCACGCCCACGCCCGCCGGCTGGCCGAGGGCCTGGCCGGGATCGACGGGATCGAGACCGACCCCGCCGCCGTGCAGACCAACATCGTGATGTTCCGGGTCACCGACCCGCGCTTCACCTGGCAGACGTTCGTCGAGGCCGCGGGCTACCGCGGGCTCTCCCTGGCCGAGCTGGGGCACGGCAGGCTGCGGGCCGTGACGCACAACGGCGTGTCCGCGGCGGACATCGACAAGGCCGTCTCCATCGTCCGCGACGTACTCACCGAGGACCGGACCCGCTGACATGACTCCCCACGACCTCGTCCGGGACACCACGGACACCCCCACGGCCACCCCCGCGGACGCCACCACCGCCACCACCGACACCACCGCCCGGGACCTGCAGGCCGAGCTGCTCGGCATGCTGCTGGACAACAAGAAGGAGCTGTTCGCCCCGGACGCCGTCCGCCCGGTCCCCCGCGACGGGCTGCTCCCGGCCTCCAGCGCCCAGCAGCGGCTGTGGTTCCTCGACCGGCTGCACGGCAGCAGCGCCGCGTACAGCGTCCCGTTCGCCGTCCGCATCGACGGCGACCTCCGGGTCCCCGCGCTGCGCGCCGCGCTCCAGGACCTCGTCGACCGGCACGAGGTGCTGCGCTCCTCCTTCGCCGAAGAGGACGGCGAGCTGGTCCTGCGCATCGCCGACCGGCTCCCGCTCGACGTCCCGTGCACCGAGGTGAGCGCCCCGACGGAACAGGCGGCGGAGGACGAGGTCCTGCGCGAGATCGGCGCGGCGGCCCGGATTCCGTTCTCTCTCACGCAGGGCCCGCTGGTCCGGGCCGCCGTCTACCGTACGGCCACCACCCGGCACTACCTCTTCATCAACTTCCACCACACGGTCACCGACGGCTGGTCCGAGGGCGTCTTCGCCCGCGAACTATGGCAGCTCTACGAGGGCCACGCCTGCGGCACCCCCGCCGCCCTGCCCGCCCTGCCGCTCCACTACGCCGACTACGCGGCCTGGGAGCGCGGCTCGCTGGCCGACGGCGACCTGCGCCGCCAGCTCGACCACTGGCTCGAACGGCTCGCGGGCGAACTGCCGACCCCCCGCCTGCCCGCCGACCGGCCTCGCCCGGCGCGGCCCACCTTCGCCGGCGGCACCGTCCTGGCCGCCCTGCCCGCGGACCTGGAGGAGCGTCTGCGGGACCTGTGCCGCCGCGACGGGCTGTCCCCGTTCGCCGTGCTCCTCACCGCGTTCAACGCACTGCTCCACCGCTACACGCGGGAGGAGGACGTCATCGTCGGCGCTCCGGTCGCCAACCGGACCCGCCCCGAGTTCGAGGGCGTCATGGGGTTCTTCGTGAACACCGTGGCCCTGCGCTGCCGGGTGTCCGGCGACGCGACCCTCGGCGACGTGCTGCGCGCCACCCAGGAGACGGTGCTCGCCGCGCACGCGAACCAGGAGGCGCCGTTCGCCCGCGTGGTGGAGGAGCTCGCCCCCGACCGGGACCTCGGGCTGAACCCGCTCTTCCAGGTGCTGTGCAACTACCTCGACCTGGCAGAGGAGCCCGCCGCCCCCGGTCTGGCCACCCGCGTCCTGGAGGTGGAGGAGGACGTCACCCGGTTCGACCTCGAAGTACACTTCGAGGCGAAGGCGGAGGGCACGGTCTGCCGTTTCGTCTACAGCAGGGACCTCTACGACGCGGACCGCATCGAGCGGATGACCGGCCACTACCTGGCCGTGCTGCGGGCCGTGCTGACCGAGCCGGACACCCGGGTGGACGACGTCGACGTGCTCTCGCCGGCGGAACGCGAGCAGGAGCTGGCCGGCTGGAACGCCACCGGGGCGCCTGTCTCCCCGTACACGCTCCCGGAGCTGGTCGAGGCGCAGGTCGGGCGGACGCCCGACGCCCCGGCCGTCCTCTTCGAGGACGAGACGCTGACGTACGCGGAGCTGAACGCCCGCGCCAACCGGCTGGCCCGCTCCCTGATCGCACGCGGCGCCGGACCGGAGCGCTCGGTCGCCCTGCTGGTCCCCCGGTCGCCGGACATGGTCGTCGGGCTGCTCGCGGTGTTCAAGAGCGGCGCCGCCTACGTCCCCGTCGACCCCGACTACCCGCGGGACCGCATCACCTACCTGCTGGAAGACGCCGCTCCCGCCCTGGTCCTGGCGCACTCGCGGACCGCGGAGCTGGTTCCGGACGGCCTCACCACCCTCCTGCTCGACGACGCCGCGACGGCCTCCGAGGTCGCGGCGCGGTCCGCGGAGAACCCCACCGACGCCGACCGCAGTGCTCCCCTGCACGACCTGCACACGGCGTACGTCATCTACACCTCGGGCTCGACCGGCCGCCCCAAGGGCGTGCTGATGCCCGCCGCGGGGCCGCGGAACCTGGTGCTGTGGCAGCGGGACACCATGCAGGGCATGAAGGGCACGCGGACGGCCCAGTTCACGTCGGTCGGCTTCGACGTGTCGGTGCAGGAGATCCTCGCCAGCCTCATCTCGGGCAAGACCCTGGTCGTGCCCACGGAGGACACCCGGCGCAGCGCCGAACAGCTCGCCAGCTGGCTCGACCGCCACCGGGTGAACGAGCTGTACGCGCCCGCGCCGGTCATCGACGCGGTGTACGAGGCGGCGGACGAGCTGGGCCTGGCCCTGCCCTGCCTGACCGACGTCCAGCAGGCCGGTGAGGCGCTCACCCTGACCGGCCGGACCCGGGCACGCCACGCGGACCCCGCGCACCGCCTGCACAACCTGTACGGCCCGGCCGAGGCCCACGGGGCGACCGTGCACTCGCTGACCGGCGACAGCGCCGGCTGGCCGGACGCCGCCCCCATCGGCGGCCCCATCGCCAACACCCGCGTCTACCTCCTGGACGAGCGGCTGCGCCCGGTGCCCGCAGGCGTCGCCGGCGAGATCTACATCGGCGGCGAGGGTGTCGCGCGCGGCTACGCCGACCGCCCCGGCCTCACCGCCGAGCGGTTCGTCGCCGACCCGTACGGCCCGCCCGGCACCCGTGTCTACCGCTCCGGCGACCTCGCCCGCCGACTGCCCGGCGGCGAGCTGGAGTTCCTGGGGCGCGCCGACCACCAGGTGAAGATCCGGGGCATCCGGATCGAGCCGGGCGAGATCGAGTCGGTGCTCTCCCGGCACCCCTCGGTCGCCCAGGTGGCGGTCGTGGCCCGGGACGACCGGCCCGGCGGGAAGTACCTGGTCGCCTACGCCGTGCCGGCCGCCGAGCACGGCTGGGACCCGGAGGAGCTGCGCCGGCACGCGGAGGAGTTCCTGCTCAAGGCCATGGTGCCGACGGCGTTCGTGGCCGTGGACGCCTTCCCGCTGTCCCCGAACGGCAAGCTGGACCGCAGGGCCCTGCCCGCTCCGGCGCTCGACGCCGAACTGACCGGCCGGGCCCCGCGCACCGCTCTGGAGCGCGCGCTGTGCGGGCTGTTCGGGGAGGTGCTGGACCGGCCCTGGGACAGCATCGACGACAACTTCTTCGCGTTCGGCGGCCACTCCCTGCTGGCCACCCGGCTGATCAGCCGGATCCGCTCCGAACTCGGCGCCGAACTTCCCATCCGCACCGTCTTCGAGACGCCGACCGTGGCGGCCGTCGCCGAGGCGCTGGCCGGCGCGGGCGGGGAGGCGGTGCGCAAGCCGCTGGTCCGGGCCGCGCGCCCCGAGGCCGTCCCGCTGTCCTCCGGGCAGCGCCGGCTGTGGTTCCTCAACCGGTTCGAGGGCCGGCGGGCCGCGTACAACATGCCCTCCGCGATACGCCTGTCCGGTGCCCTGGACGTCCCGGCGCTGGAGGCCGCCCTCGGCGACCTCACCGCCCGGCACGAGATCCTGCGCACGGTCTACCCGGACTCCCCGCAGGGACCGCGCCAGCGGGTGCTGGACGCGGCGGACGGCCGACCGGTCCTGCGCACGGAGGAGGTCGCCGAGGCGGACGTGGCCGCCGCCGTGGCCCGCGCGGCCGCCGAGGGTTTCGACGTCACCGCCGACCTGCCGGTCCGGGCCCACCTGTTCGCCACCGGCCGCGACGCGTACGTGTTCGTGCTGGTCGTCCACCACATCGCCGGCGACGGCTGGTCGATGGGGCCGCTGTGGCGGGACCTGTCGGCCGCGTACGCCGCCCGGCTGGGCGGCTCCGCGTACACCTGGCCGGAACTCCCGGTGCAGTACGCGGACTACGCGCTGTGGCACCGGGAGCTGCTCGGCGACGAGGACGACCCGGACAGCACCGTCTCCCGGCAGCTGGCCCACTGGCGACGGGTCCTGGACGGGGTGGCGGAGGAAACCGTGCTGCCGGTCGACCGGCCGCGCCCGCCCGTCTCCTCCCACCGGGGCGGGATGGCACCGTTCCGGGTGCCGGCGCCGCTGCACCGGCGGCTGCTGGAGGTCGCCGAGCAGACCGACTCCAGCCTGTTCATGGTCGTACAGGCCGCGCTGGCGGCGCTGCTCACCCGGCTGGGCGGCAGCACCGACATCGTGATCGGCACGCCGATCGCGGGCCGCACCGACCAGGCCCTGGACGAACTCGTCGGCTTCTTCGTCAACACGCTGGCGCTGCGCACGGACACCTCGGGCGATCCCACGGCGCGCGAGCTGCTGCACCGCGTCCGCACCGCCGACCTCGCGGCGTACGAGAACCAGGACGTGCCCTTCGAGCGGCTGGTGGAGGTGCTCAACCCTGCCCGCTCCATGGCCCGGCACCCGCTGTTCCAGGTGATGCTGGCCCTCCACAACACCACGGAGGACCTGCCGGACCTGCCGGGGGTGGCCGCCTCGGCGCTGCCGGTCGAGATCGACGCCGCCCAGTTCGACCTGCACTTCGACCTGACCGAGAGCCGTGCCGAGGACGGCGCGCCCGCCGGCATGGAGTGCTACGTCGAGTACAGCGAGGACCTCTTCGACCGGGAGACCGCGCAGTCCTTCGCGGCCCGGCTGGTGCGCATGCTGGACGCCTTCGGCGAGGACCTGGACCAGCGGACGGCCGCCGTCGGCCTGCTCGGGCCGCAGGAGCGGGAGCTCTTGCTCACCGGCTGGAACGGCGCCCGGCGCCCGGTGGAACCGGACACCGTGGTCCGGCGGTTCGAGGAGCGGGCGGCAGCCTCCCCGCAGGCCGTGGCGCTGCGTACCGGATCGCTGGTGCTGAGCTATGCGGAGCTGAACGCGCGGGCCAACCGGATCGCCCGGCGGCTGATCGCCCGGGGCGCCGGACCGGAGGACCTGGTGGCACTGGTGCTGCCGCGGTCGGCCGAGATGGTCGCGGCGATGCTCGGGGTGCTGAAGGCCGGCGCGGCCTATCTGCCGGTGGACCCCACGCACCCGCAGGCGCGGACCGCCGCCGTGCTGGAGGACGCCGCTCCGGCGGTCGTCCTCACCGCCGCGGACGTCGCCGCGATGCTGGACGGGGCGGAGCCGGCCGGTGACGCGGCAGGGTCCGCGAACCCGGTGGACGCGGACCGCGTGCGGCCGCTGACCCCCGGCCACCCGGCGTACGTCATCTACACCTCGGGTTCCACCGGACGCCCCAAGGGCGTGGTGGTGGAGCACCGTTCGGTGGTCAACTTCCTGCAGACCACCAACGAGTACTACGAGCTGACCGCCGCCGACACCGTCCTGCACTTCGGGACGCCCACCTTCGACGTCTCCGTACTGGAGATCTTCTGCACGCTGCTGGCCGGGGCCACCCTGGCGGTCGCCGACGCCGACCAGCGCCGGGACCCGGAGCTGCTGACGGACTTCATCCGGGAGGCCGGGGTCACGATCGCCGACCTGCCCCCCGCTCTGCTGCCGCTGCTGGACCCGGACCGGCTGTCCTGCCTGCGGATCATGTCGGTGGGCGGCGAGGCCTGCCCGGCCGGCCTGGTCGCCGCCTGGGCCACCGAGGACCGCCGGTTCATCAACAGCTACGGCCCGACCGAGAGCACCGTGGCCGTCACCGTCATGGACTGCACGGGCAGCTACGACCGGAATCCGCCGATCGGCCGCCCGATGGACAACATCCGCGCATACGTCCTGGACGGCGACCTGAACCCGGTCCCCGCGGGGGTCGCCGGCGAGCTCTACCTTGCGGGCGCCGGTCTGGCCCGCGGCTACCTGCGGCGCGCGGCGCTGACCGCGGAGCGCTTCGTGGCCTGCCCGTACGGGGAGCCGGGGGCGCGCATGTACCGCACCGGGGACCTGGTGCGGTGGCAGCGGGACGGCACGCTGGACTTCATCGGCCGCACCGACGACCAGGTGAAGATCCGCGGGTTCCGCATCGAGCTCGGCGAGATCGAGGCCGTGCTCTCGGCCCACCCGGCGGTCGAGCAGGTCCGCGTCCTGGCGGTCGACCTGCCGTCGGCGGGGCTCGCGCTGGTCGCGTACGCCGTCCCCGCGGCGGGTTCGCGGGCGGCCGGGGCGCATGAGCTGCTGCGCGGGCACGCGGCGGCCGTCCTGCCCGGGCACATGGTGCCCGCGGCGTTCTGCATGCTGGACGCGCTGCCGATGACGCCGAACGGCAAGCTGGACCGGAAGGCGCTGCCGAGCCCGGACATCCGGGCGGCGGAACGCCCCTGCACCGCTCCGGAGTCGGAGACGGAGCGGGCCGTGGCCGCGATATGGGAGGAGCTGCTCGGCGTCGGGCGGGTCGGCCGGGACGAGAGCTTCTTCGCCCTGGGCGGCCACTCGCTGCTGGTGGTCCGGGCCGTGAACGCGATCCGTTCGCGGTTCGGGGTGGCCCTGCCGATCCAGCAGTTCTTCCGGGAGCCGACCGTCGCGGCGCTGGCGCGCGCGGTCGAAGCGGGCGCCGCCGCCCCGGTGGCGGACTCCGCCGCCGACGGTCCCCGGATCGTCCGCCGCGCCCGCACGGCCCGTACGGCTGGGGGGAACCGGTGAAGCCCGTCACGCAGAACGAGATACGCCGGGCGTTCGTGAACATGTCGAAGAGCCGGTCGCGGGCCCTGGCCGTCCCGGTCCTCGACGAAGTGGACTGGGAGGACCGCGACTTCTACGCGTGGACGGACGGCCGCGACCTCAGCCGCGCCTACCTCGTGGCGCAGCGGCCGGACGGGCCGGTCGGCGTGGAGCTGCGGGCCACCCGCCGGACCGCGGACTTCCGCCGGAAGTCCATCTGCGGGCTGTGCTTCACCTCGCACCCTGTCGGCGGGACGGCCCTCTTCTCCGCCCTCAAGGGTGGCAAGGAGGGCCGGCTGGGGAACTCGGTGGGGCTGTACGCCTGCCGGAACCTGGCCTGTTCCGCCTACGCCCGCAAGAAGATCGCGGCCCCGATGGGCCAGATGGACGAGACGCTCGACCCGGACGAGCGGATCGCCCGGCTCGTCCAGGGGCTGGAGGGGTTCCTGACACGGATCCTGCACTGACGGCGGTACCCGCCGGGCGCCGCGCCGGGCGCCCGGCGGGTACCGGGGGGGCCGGGCCCGCGTGCCGCCACCCGGCAGGTGTCCGACGGTTCGCCGGACCTCAGGCGTCCCCGCGCAGGCGGCGCGCGATGGCGATGTCGTCCTGGAGGGCGCTCAAGCGGGGGAACGGTTCCCGCGTGGCGTCCAGCACGCACACGTGCAGTCGGTCGCCGACCCGGGGCGGGGCGACGCCGGCGTCCCACCACGAGGGGTGCTTCACCTGGTCGATGAAGCCGAAGAGGCCCTCGGCCCCGTCGACCTCGACCTTGGCGCCCACCGGGGCCACCGCGACGACGGTCACGTCGAGTTCCTGATGGTTACGGAGCATCAGCTCGGCCCTCCGAAGATCTCCACCCAGCTGCGCCTCTGCGTCAGCTCGTTGAGCCGGTCCATTTTCTCCACGGGGATCTCGAACTCAATGCGCCGCCGGGCGGTCGCCGCGCGCCGCCATATCCCCGGCGCCCTCTGCTCGTCCCGAGCGAGCCGGACCGCCGACGCCTCGCGCACCGGGCTCTCCGCCACCGACCGGTCCGCCACTGCGACCGCGGGGTCGACCGCCTGACACCCCGTGCCGGCCCGGCCGCGCTGGCTAACCTGGCCCGGGGCGCCTGACAGAGGCGGAGCACACAGGGGGAGTACATGGCCGAGGACGACATCGAGCAGGAGCAGCCCCACGACCTCCAGGCCGAGAAGGCCGTCCTGCGCGCGATGATGTTCTCCACCGATGCGATCGCGGACGTCGTGGAGATCCTCCACGGTCCACCTGACAGAGGTGGTGTGTGGTGAGCCGTGCCAGGCGAACGCCCCGGCGTCGGGTCAGAACGGCGCTTCGCAACCGGATGCTGCTGTTTTTTTCGATCTTCCAGGGCAACCGGTCGGGGTCGGGGTTGGTCGTACTGGGGTCGGGTGTGTTCGAGCGCCTGACCCGTATGACATGAGGGGGACCCATCTTGATGAGGTTGAACCGAACGTGCGGCACGGCGGCGCAGCGGATCGGGGCGGCGCTGGCCGCGAGCGGGCTGGTGTTGGGCGCTGCGGCTGTTGCGCAGGCAGCGCCGTCGCCGACACCGGCGATCCCGGACAGTGCGGCCGCGAAGCAGAGCCAGAGCGGGCCGAATGGCTCGCCGGACGCGTACGAGGGGCTCGTCACCTCCGAGGAGCTTCTCGACACCACGGTCGGGAACGGCCAGAAGCAGAGCCTCCGCCTCGGTTTCAAGGTCGTCGGCGACAAGCCTGTCGAAGGGGCGGAGTTGGGCGTCGCCCTGCCGCCGGGCCTGGAGCTGAATCCTCAGGAGCGGCCGTCGAACTGCGAGCACTTCAAACTCGACCCGGTGCGGGATTACCGTGACGAAAGGCTGTTCTGCAGCTTCACGGGCACCTTCGAGCCGGGCAAGTACTACCGGATCGACACGGGGCTGAACGTCACCGCGACCCCGGAGCTGTGGCGGGACCTGTTCTACGTCTCCTGGACCCCGGGCGGCAGGCCGATCTACAAGCCGGAACAGGGCGGGGTCAAGGGGACCGCTGCCGCCATCAAGGTCGTGCCGTCCGAGCCGTTCAAGGAGTGGCGTGGCTGGGGCCACGAGGTGGCGGTCGAAAACCCTGCCAACCAGCCCGACTTCACCGTGCACGGGGCCGCCGGCAGCGGCCCGGCCGGCGGCCAGGTGCTGCTCAACCCGGGCTGGGAGATCAAGGGCACCGGTTCGGTCGCTGCCACGGCCCTCGACGCCAAGGTGGCGGAGACCGAGTTCGTGCTGCCGCCGGGCATCAGCTTCGTCGGCGGCCGGCTGGGCCCGGAGGGGCGCCGGGTGTTCGGCGGGACCGGCGGCTCGGTGAAGGGAATCTTCAAGATCGAGCCGTGGGTCAAGCCGGGCACGTACCTGGGCGAGTACCGGTACAAGACGGAGCGCGGTCCCGGCGAGCTCAAGATCGCCGATATCGACCGTGACCTCGGCAACAACGCGGCCAAGCTCACCATCACCGTGACGCCGGCCGAAAGTCCGCAGCCCAGCCCGTCGGCGTCCGCCTCCGCCTCGGCCACGCCGTCGCCTTCGGCCTCCGCGGGCACCACGTCGGGCGCCGGCAACACCCCGGCCCCGAACGGCGGTACGGGCGGCAGCCTGGCGAGCACCGGATCCACCGCACTGACCGTGGGCGGGCTCGCCGTCGCGGCCGTGACGGTCGGCGGGGCGCTGTACGCAGTCGGCCGACGCCGTCGTCGTTCCGCCTGACGCCCGCGACGCTGCCCTGATCAACGTCGGCGTGCAACAGCCGTCAGCGGGTCCCGTGCGGGGCGCTTCGACGCCCCGCACGGGACACCG